>NZ_BAABYB010000002.1:0-28045 GCF_042849575.1 Collinsella sp. i06-0019-1H4 | reverse complement strand
CGAAGGCCATGCCAAGGAGCCGCAGGTGACGCGGAGCGTGCGCAAGCGCGCGGAGGGCAAGGAGGCGTAGCCGACGCGCAGGGAGCCGAAGGCGACCGGAGTGCGAGCGTAGCGAGCGCCAAGGAGCCGCAGGTGACGCGGAGTGAGGCGTAGCCGAACGGAGGGCAAGGACGAAGGATTTCCTTGTTTGTATATCCTTCGATCATTAAATGCTTTCTGGTGGATTTCTCCGTTTCCTCCTTTAGTTCAGACTAAGTGAATCTTATTCACTCTAGTCAGACTTGATGGGTTGCATGAACCCATAGTTGTGGTTATTTCAACCCATAGTTGTGGTTATTTCAACCCATAGTGCATGGGTTAACTGAACCCATAGTTGGCATGGGTTATTTCAACCCATAGTCTCGTGAGACAACCCATAGTTGATAAGTTGACTCCGGTTAACACATGCTCAAACTATGGGTTGAAATAACTATTCCGGTACTTTTTGGCATTTTTCGATCGCTTTCTGTGGGTTGGTTTAACCCATAGCTAAAAAAGTGGCTTAAATTGTCTATGGGTTCTTTCAACCCATAGCTATACCGTCACGGAAAAGCGTCCGCGATCTCTGTCAGCAAGACTATGGGTTGTTCTAACCAATAGTCTTGCTGAGGAACCGTTATTTAACCCCTATCAATAAAATGATTTTTCGCCAAGCTATGGGTTAAAACAACCCATAGCTATACTGTAGGTTGTTTTAACCCATAGCTTGTAAGGAAAAGAAATAGGGCTATGGGTTCGTACAACCCATAGCCCTTCAAACTAGGCAGAATGCTTTGCGTCCCACTGAGCTTTGCGTTTCGCCGAATTCTCGGCGCGTTGCTTTTTCTTGCCCTCCTCGACTTCGAGTCTGCGCTTAGCGATCGCCGTCATATCGAGCTGGTACTCAACAGTTTTATTGTTCCCGCGCGGCGACTTAATCAAAAGACCAAGTTCGACGAGCTTATCGATTCTCTTCTTGACGTTCGACCGATCCGAGTTGACGTCCGCCGCCATGGTGGCAAGGCTGATGTAGCAGGTGGATTTGTAAACGTCCTTGCGCTGGAACGACCAAATCCGCCCCATGATATCGGTGTCAAGTCTAGGCAAACCGAGCTCGAGCATCCATGGCGGCTTGATGATCGCGACCTTCTCGCTGACCATATCCTGCACCATGTGGGCGACACGGGACGATTCATCCGATGCCCGGCGAAGTACCTCGCGGTGACTCTCACTATTGGCCATGGCGGCATCTGTGACGGCCTGATTCGCGAAATCGGACGCCGTCCCCATTCCAGACGGGTTTGCGGGACCGGACGGGTGGCTATCCGTGTCCCACGGATAGCCACCGCCCACATCCGGTTTTATATTTCTGGTATTCATAAACTAGCCTCTCGTTGAGGCTATCTAGCCATCAGTCGAAGTGATGCCATAGTATTTTGGTAGTACTTCAACATAGGGACCCAAATCGAAGCATACGTGTGCTAGGATTGCAGGTAACAGGCCAGAAAGCCACATTTGAACATGGAAAAAGCCCTTCTTACTTGCCGGTAGGGGGCTTTTTTCATATCTATTTTTGCTCTTTAACACGCTCCAAAAACTCGGAGATAGCGATTGCCGCCATAGACGACTTAGCTACACCGCGACTCTTCGCGTAGTTATCGAGATCACGCCAAATTTCGAGAGGCAGAGTAACCTGGATTCTTTTCTTCTCCTCGGCCACTGCCATAGACAATTACCTCCTTCGTTAAACAAACGAAATCGTACCACTACTGATTGAAACAAAGCGTATCACAAATACTGTCTAAAATACAAACTAACACAAAGTGGTACACCTAAATTCGCTAAATCTTTTCGTTCGGCCAGATAGGCACTCGAGTTTCCAAAAGGGGTACAGGAAATTGCCGAAAAGGGCACAGGGGCGGCGAGTGATTCACCAAGAGTGAAGGTGGGCCCTCTTGCCCAAGCGTTACTCGTTGCTTTGAATGGCAGCGCACTAGGGCGACGGGAGTACTCGGGAGACCTGCCTGTATATTATGCGGCTGATTGAATGGCAACAGGGCCGGCGACGCTGCCGGCCCTGTAACTGTCTACGCGGGACAGGCCGCGCATGTTGAGTTCAACGCGTCTCGTGACTGTTCAGATTCTGTGCACTGGGCGATTTGTTTTGGTCGTTTAGCTGGGCTAATGGTGGTTATTGGCTGCTGGGCTGGAGGATTTGGACTAATAGTTGCTAATAGTGGCCGGATGAAGAGCTGTTCAAGCTATTAGAAGCAATAGCGAGTACGGTCTTGGCTGGAAAACAGGTCGCGAGCAGGGGAGGGCCGAGCATGTACGGACCGGTGAGCAAGAACGGGCCGGCGTTGGAATTTGGGGAGATCGGCGAGGAAGTTAAGGATGAGGTTCGGCGGCAAGCGACTGGCGAGGCCGTCGAGAGAGCCAGGGGCAAGCTCAAGGCCCGTGACGAGCGCGAAGACGATCCGTTTTGGGGTCGCGGGAATCAAGAACACCTTCGTCGAGCTGCGGAAAGACTGGATTCCGGCGAGGGAGTGGAGCACGGATTGATCGAAGAAGAATGACGCTCTGCTAGAATCAGCAGCGCTGTCGGCAGTCCTCGTGCCGGGCAGAGCCCTCCATCCGATGGGAGGTGATGCCCATGACCGATTTCACCGAGTTCGTGAAGCTCCTGACCGCCCTGGTCTCGCTCCTCACGGCCCTCGTCGGCCTTTCCAAGGCACTCAAGCAGGGTTCGAAGCCCAAAAGAAAGGTCACCGTCGCTAAGGCGGTGACCTAACTCTTCAAAGCAACGGCTCTGCCCAGCTTCCTACGACTTGGGCTGCCGTCGGCACCATTCTACCCGTTTGACATTGCTGTTGTCGATGCGCCGTATCAAGAATCCACGGCAGCGCTCGTGGTTGCAAAACAGCCCAACAAATAGTGGCTATTAGTCAGTTCGACTGTCCAAAAGGCCTAATAGTTGCTAATAGTGGCTAGTTGGCAACGGATTTGGGCTATTAGTTCTAACAGTGCCTATACTATGACCCCACAAACGGGACACGGTTTTCTGCCCGCACGAGGTTTTGAAGTTTTAGCTGGGACAATCCGGCAGATTGGAGCACAGAACATGAGGTTCGAACGCCTCATGTCGCTCAAAATACGTCTCCTCAACTGCGCAAAGGAGAACGGTTTTTAGCGACAAGGAGACAATGGAATGATCTGGTTCACCAGCGACACCCACTTCGGGCATGAGAACGTGCTGAAGTTCACCGACCGCCCGTGGGAGACGATTTGGCAGATGAACGACGCCATCGTCGACAACATCAACGGTAAGGTTGCCGTGGATGACGAGCTCTACATCCTAGGGGATTTCTCATTCAAGATGACCGCCCAGGACGCCTATGGGCTGCGCAAGCAGATCGCTTGCAGACATATCCACCTCGTCCCGGGAAACCACGACAAGGACTGGACCCAGCCGGCGGTCGCGGGCGCGTTCACCGTGGAGCCGCCGATCTGCGTGCTCAAGATCGACGGGCAGAAGATCGTCCTGAGCCATTACCCCATGGCCGACTGGCAGGGCATGAGCCATGGATCGTGGCACCTCCACGGGCACATCCACAGCAGCGGCGGCGCGTACAACGAGTTCAACCGCAAGCAGGGCCTTCTGCGCTACGACGTCGGTTGCGATGCCAACGGGCACTCCCCGGTGAGCCTCGACGAGCTGAGGGAATGGTTCGCCGGAGTCGACGAGCCGTGCGGCCGGGTGAAATGGCCCTGGTGGGTCAACGAGACCGGCGACAGGCAGGTCGAGCGCGAGCTGGCGGCGTACAAGAGGGAAGCGGCAATCCGATGACGGCTTATGTGACAGGCGACATCCACAGTGGGCTTGACATGCAAAAGCTCCGCGACTGGGAGCTTGGGGATAGTCTGACGAGCGACGACTACCTCATCGTCGCCGGTGACTTTGGCTTTCCATGGAACTTCTCTGCCGAGGAATGCGCCGACATCGCCTGGCTGGAGTCGCGCCCCTACACGGTACTGTTCGTCGACGGCAACCACGAGCGCTTCGACCACTGGGAGGAGCGTCCCATGGAACCGTGGCACGGCGGGCTGACGCAACGCCTGTCGGATACTTCGTCTATTCGGCGCCTGACGCGCGGCGAGGTCTTTGAGCTCGACGGTTCGACAATCTTCACCATGGGCGGTGCCACGAGCGTGGACAGGGAATACCGCGTGCCGTATTCCAGCTGGTGGCCTCAGGAGCTCCCGGACGAGCGCGATTTCGATACCGCGCGGGCAAGGCTCGACGAGGTCGGCTGGAAGGTCGACTGCGTCATCACCCATACCTGCGCCACGCGCATGCTCTCGCCGACGCTCTACCCGGACCCAGGCTGGGAACGCCCTGATGTGGACCGGTTGACCGGATTCCTCGACGAGCTCGAGGACCGCCTGGACTACAAGCGCTGGTATTACGGACATTTTCACCGAGACGGCAATCCGGACGAACGGCACACGGTGCTGTATGACCGGATCGTGGGGCTCGGGGACAAAATCCTGCCGTGGGGTGCGTACTGATGACGGTCTATGTGACGGGCGACGTGCACGGCAGGGCCGAGTACGGGTCCAGCCGGTTTACCTCCAAGTCTTGGCCGCTGGGCCGGACCCTGACGCGCGATGACGTGGTGATCGTGGCCGGCGACTTCGGCTTTGTCTGGGATGGATCCAACGCCGAGAAATACTGGCTCGACTGGTTCGAGTCGAAGCCGTGGACCACGTGTTTCGTAGACGGCAACCATGAGAACCATCACGCCTTGGCTAATCTGCCGGTACGGGAGTGGAACGGCGGGCTCGTCCATGAGGTGCGACCGCACGTGCTGCACCTGATGCGCGGAGAGGTGTTCGACATCGACGGGCTCACGGTCCTTGCCATGGGCGGTGCCGCGAGCAACGACAGGCAGTATCGCAGGGAGGGGAGGAGCTGGTGGCCCGAGGAGATGCCGAGCGAGGAAGAGATGGAGCACTGCCGCGCCTCGCTCGACCGCGTGGGCTGGAAAGTCGACCACGTTGTGACTCACGAGGCTCCTGCCGACCTGGCAGAGCAACTATGCCGGGAGCGCGAACGCGAGTATCTGGACGACCGGCTGCAACGATTCCTTGGCGAGCTCGACGGGCGACTCGGCTGCCGCGCCTGGTTCTTCGGCCACTACCACGGCGACGAGTGGCGTGACGCCAGGCATCGCCTTATCTACCGAGACATCGTGTCGGTCGAAGATGCTGCGCCCGCTTCTAGAAACCTTCTAGAAGCGCTCTAGAAGGTTTCTAGAAATTAGGCGCCATATGGACTATTCCAATTCAAAAGTCTGATCGAGGGAGTTCGACCCGGCACCCATCCCGTCGACTTTCACTTCGATGGGAGACATGTCGTTGAGGTCAAAAATCGACACACCGTCGCATTCGCCTCCCGGCGCAAGCCCTTGCGAAGAGAAGTGATCTTCCTGCAAATCGGCAGCAAACCCGCGAGATAGCATCTGCTTATTTTGATAAGCCGTGATGTAGCTACCAACAGCGCATGAATCTGCCGATCGGTTGTTAATGGCGTGCCAGCGAACAACGGCAACCTTCCCGCCATCGCCAGTCGAGGAATCATGCACCTCGACGCCGGTGACTGAATACTTCATCTTGCCGTAAACCCCGTCTTCCTGCGCGTTATCAGAATCGGCGACCTGAACTGCCGTCTGATAATCGTCTGCCTGGCTGCACCCAGAGGTCATAACTAGGGCGGCTGCCAGAACACCCGCAGCCCCAAAGTTCCGAGCTAGGTTGATTGCCTTTTTAACAGAGAGATGCTCCATCGATTACTCCAAACTTAATTGTTTTTGAATGCCATCAGCCAAACAGCCAAGCCCCAATGAGCATGACCACTGAAACTGCCGTAAGCGAAGCCCAGACGGCATTTTGACGGGTGATGACACCGCTGATGGTGAGCGGATTTGCGCCGGCACCATCAATGACAGTCCAGACGAGTGGCGTGACCAAAAAGACGACTAGCCCTGCCGTTATCAACTCACGGCGAGACGGCCTTAGCTTGTCGGACATATCTACACGCCCCTCGTCTGGGTCATGACCTCGACCTTGGCCTCGGCCACGGCCGCCCGCTGCTCGGAGGCGGCGAGGCGGTCCTTGAGGGCGGCGACCTCGGCCATCAGGTCACGCTGGGCGAGGAGGGAGACGTTGAGATCGGCCTGAGCCTTGGCCGCGGCGTCGACCGCACCCCTCATGCTTTCAATTCGATCGTCTTTTGCGGCTGATTCTGCCAAGAGCTGATTGTTCTCGGAATCGAGCTTCTTGAGCTGCGAGAGGTAATCGGCGGCGGTGGCGTGGAGCTCATCGTTCTCAATCTCCAAGCTCGCAGTATCCAGCTCGAATTTCTCTTTGATGGCGGCGACCTGCTCGACGCAATTAGATTTGATGCTCTGAATCTGTTCCATTGCACTTTTCTTGGCAGCGTCGGCGTCCTCGCGGGCAGCACGAGCCTCCATCGCGGCAGCTTCGGCAGCGCCCACGATGATGCGCTTGACCCGCTCGACCGCCTCATCGAGGACGGCCGATGCGTCGAGCGCAGCCTTCACGCCGGGAGTGGCGTTAGGGTGGTAGCCATCGACCAAGCGGGCGACGGTATCGGCCTGCGAGAGACCAAGGCTCGTGCTGATGTCCTTTATGGCGTCACGGGTCTCCGATGAGACATTCAGGCTGGTCATTTTCTTTTCGGACTGGACTTGGTTTTCGGCCATGATGCGGCACTCCAATCAACAACGGGCATGGCTCCGCCATGCCATATGGCTGGGAACAATGCACGGCCGCTGTTGAGTTGTCTTTTTCCTGCGATCGGTGAGTTCTAAAAAGGCGTCTCAAGTCATGCGTTCACGCAGGTTTTCGGTTAGAGAAATACCGCACCCTTATATAGTAACGCCGCCGCACTCGGGCCTATTAGGCAAATCGCGAAACGGCAGACGGACTTATTTCCTGACGCCCACCAATCCGCGTTCACGAAGGATGCGGTACAGCGTTGATTTGGAGACGCCAGTCGCAGCGCAAATATCGGGAATAGGAGTCTCTCCTCCAAGATAGAGCCTTACTGCAGCATCGGCTTTGACGCCGGCAGTGCGAGGCCTGCCACCCACGTTGCCGCCGTGGCTCCGTTTTACGGCGATGCCCTCAGCCTGGCGCTGCTTGATCAGGTCGCGCTCGAGCTCGGCGGTGCAGGCGTGAGTGCCGAGGACGAATCGACCGAAGGCGGTATCGAGGTCGACCGGCTGTTTCAAGGAAGTTAGCTTCACGCCGAGATTTCGGAACATAAGGTCGTAGTTCAGCAATTGCCTGGTCGATCTGGTTAGGCGCTCCCAGGACTCGACCACCACTTCATCGCCGGCCTTCATCTTCTTGAACAGACGCTTCTGCTGAGTTCGGTCGCCGTCCTTGGCACCCGTGACCTTGTCTTTGTAGATATGGCCATAGGGCACGCCGGCGTTGACCAACGCCTCGATTTGCCTATCTAGCTTCTGATCCTTCGTGCTCACGCGAGCGTATCCGTATCTGGTCATTTTCAGCCTCCTGCCTTGTCTTTTGATTTTCTCATGGGAATGCAAGTGGAGGTTTTGACACTGGGTTTTGGCACTCGCTGTTCACGGCATCGAGGGTTCGGTTTTCGAGTGCCGCGCGGCATACCTTTTGAGACGTCGGGGCCTTGAATATGAGCAATAAGATGCGTATCAGTTCGCAATGGTTCGATGATGGGACCGGCTATACCGGTTTTTCGATATGGCTATGGCAGTTTTTATATATCGAGTGAGCACGAAGGGCCAGAAACTCGACTCGCGGAGGGGCGGCGGCAACCCGCTGGTGAAGGGAGTTAAGTTGGCGGGTTCGATCTCCCGGTTCAAAAAATACTCAGTATACTGAGTGATTTTACTCAGTATACTGAGTATTTAAGAAACAAGGAGGTAGATTGACATGTTTGAGCGCCATCAAGTTGCCGTGATAGCCCAAAGGATGCGGGAAACGAATAATCCGTTGATGCAATTTATAATCGGGCCCCGCCAAACGGGAAAGTCGACCATGTTCGTGCAGGCGTTGCACCATGTAGACATGCCCTGTCACGTGGTCAATGCGGACGATGTTGTGAATCCCGATGCCAGCTGGCTGCAAATCGAGTGGCAACAGGCAAGAAACCTCACGTCTGGAGGTAAGGCCCCGGCCGTTTTCGTTGTTGATGAGATTCAAAAGGTGCAGAGTTGGTCCACGGTCGTCAAGGGATTGTACGACCGGGATCGCCGGGAGGGGACGCCGCTCAAGGTCATGTTGACCGGATCGTCGTCGCTGCTGCTGCATAAGGGCTTGGAAGAATCCCTTATGGGCCGTTACGAGCTCATTCGGTCGCCGCATTGGTCCTATCGCGAGTGCAGCGAGGCCTTTGACTTTTCTTTTGAAGACTATCTCTATCACGGCGGATATCCGGGTGCGGCGCCGCTGGTTTCCGATGACGCCCGTTGGCGAAACTATATCCGAGATGCGATCGTCGAGCCGGCGATCTCGCGCGATGTTCTCTCGTTGGAGAATATCCGCAAACCGGCGCTGATGCGCGCGCTCTTTTGGCTCGCGGCGAGCTATTCGGGACAGGAGCTTTCGTATTCAAAAATGGTAGGCCAGCTGCAGGATGCCGGCAACACGGTCACGGTCGCCGGGTATTTGGACCTGCTGGGCAAGGCCGGTTTGGTTACGGCGATCCCCAAGTTCAGTGACAAGGAGCTCGCAAAGCGCCGAAGCACCCCGCGGCTCATGGTTTATGACACGGCGTTTATGACGGCGCTCGGCGATAAGGGCCGTGCAGAATGGCTGGAGGATTCGGCGCGGCGGGGTCATTTGGTGGAATCGGCAGTGGGTGCACGACTGCTTGCACGCGCGCCGGAAGAGGGTTTTGAGGTTATGTGGTGGCGTGAAGGCGTCAAAGAGGTCGACTTTGTGCTGCGAAGGGATGATGCACTGAGCGCCATTGAGGTCAAAAGCGGTGGAGAGTCCGGCCAGAGCGGCATGTCGACGCTCCTAAAAAAGTATCCGCGAGCCAAGCGGATCGTCGTGGGAGGAGCGGCGGCCGGGGCGTGCACCGTGGAGGATTTTCTGCTCGATAAGGTACCGCTGTTTAACTAGCCTGAGCAAATTGAGAAAATACTCAGTATAGTGAGTGAAATCACTCAGTGTACTGAGTATTTTGACTTGGGCGTTGGATGGGTGCTCGGTCACCGCGTGCGATGGTGAAAACCGGGCCAGGCCTTACCAGCGGATATGCATACAGGAGGGGCTTCCATTTTCCATGTCCCGCTCATATCGTCTGCCAGAAACCTGACGAATGACCTGTCCCCCTGTCATGCCCTTGTCACAAAATCTATTAACGGGACCGTCAAATTTCCTCCTGCATTTTCTGACGGTACCGCGGTTCCCGCATACGTTTTGGGACTGTTGAATATGAACAATAAGATATGTACCAGTAAAGTTCGATGCCAGCATTGATTGGAGCGCTCAATGTGCGAAATTGCGGTCATGTTTGATGAGGGTGAAATGGCTTTGATTCAGGTTCATGCGGACGCCGCAGGCGTGCCCTTTTCCGAGTTCGTGAGAAGGGCGGCACTCGAAAAAGTCGAGGACATGGCGGACATCGAGGCTTATGGCAAAGCCTTGGATGAGGATGACGACGCCCGCTACTCAATGGATGACGTCATGCGTATGGCTATGTGGAACAATTAGCCGTTCACGGTGCCAAACAGGCCGCACGCGGTGGGCGGCGGCATTGCCGAAAAATCGACCTCACCAGATGCGATTTACGGCCCGAAAAAGGGGTGCTGCTGGCATCCACACCAACCTTTGGCTAAACGTCCCGTAAATCGAATCCTGTTAAGCCGCCTACCTGCAGTTTTGTGAAATTTGATACCACCGGGTGAGAATCATGTCCGCGCGGGGCGATATATTAGGTAAAACACCCGCGAGGAAAGGAATAGCCATGAGCGACGCACAGGAAATCGTTCAACGACTCGAACGCGAGATGGCAGACCGAGCTGCCGCCGTTGAGAAGGTTGATGCTTTCAAGGCTCAGTTCAACCAAACCATCAAGGCCTTCATGGTCGCAGACAGTGCGGTCCGCACCCTTGACGACCATGACAGCGAGATCGACGCCCAGATTGCAACTGCCATCGACGAGCATCTTCGCGCCATCGACATGCTCTGCCACTTCGGCATCGACGGTGGTTTCGGTAAGAAGCATCCGATCAAGGAGTACTAGACCGCTGCATGGCCATGGAAGTAAAGTAGAAGAGGGTCGAAACGAAGCAGTTCCCGGACAATTGGCGTCCGGCCAGACACTTCGGCTCGGCCCTTTCTCGTGCGTTTTTCCAGAAAAGCTCTAGAACATTTCTAGATGCATTCCGAAATGATTGCGAATCGCTTTTGATGCGGTGCCTAACGGCACCTATGATCCGCTCGCGAAGCTCGCTGATTTATATATCTCTTTGTACATTTTCGACTACAACCAAAAACGGATTCGGCGTCCTTGCCGAATTGTAGGTGTTACAGCCAGATGTTCTTGTCCGCCCGGGGAGCGAAGCGACGCCGGCGCTGAGGGCTGACAACTGGTACGCCTCGCGCTAAGGGCTTGCTTGTTTATAAGACTGCCCGCGAGGTCTGATTGGCTTGCGGGTTGAATTGTTAGGTGGTGGAGTATCCACAGATTTGGGCACAGTCGTGGACCCTCCCTAAATCTTCGAAACCAGCATGTAGCTGGGAAGACCTCACCCGCCCCTTGGCCTTTTGCTCGACGATCTCGCGGGTCTCCACATGGCTCCGCCATGTATCCGGACCATTCGTTTAACGCATCGGCCGTCCTCACCGATGCCCCTCTACATGACAGGGCCCAGGGTGGGGCACAAAGTCCGTCACGGCTGCACGCCTACCGCAGTCCTCCTTGCTTGACGTTGCGGCTACTCACCGCCAAACACACGCGTCGCCGCGTGGATATCCCACCGACTCCTGCTCTTCAGCTTTTAACCTACTTTCCTGCAGTATTGCAGCAGGACGAGCGCTCGGATCCTGGCACGCCGTCCCCGCCCTTATGGGCCGAGGCAGCGCAGGGGTCACAGGGAAGGCACTACCCTCGTCGAAGTCTCCTCGTGGAGACGGGACGGCAGACCTGTACAGCTCAGTCACCGATTATTCGAGCAAAACGCTACCTTTTTCGCAGGCCCTGGGGCCTGGCCGACCGGGAACGGCATATGTCACACGCCCGGTCGATATGAAAAAACCTCCCGGTGAGGAGGTTCCGTTTTTTCTCTTATCTACTTCTCCGTGTTGTCCTGACCTGCGGGTCTGGATAAAATGGAGTTGTCAGATGGCTTGTGGTTTAAGCGTCTGACGGTGTAGATGTTGAGTTGGTACCTCACTCTACGCGGTTCCACGGTGTTGGTACCACCGCTGGAACAACCTCGATGATAGCACGCCCGCCCGTCTTAACGGCGGGCGGGTTATCAAATTTTTAGCTATCTACCTGCGAAAACTTAATACCTTGATTCTCATTTTCATTGCAACAGCCTCAGGACTCAGCGCAACGCGTTGCGCTGAGTCCTGAGGCGCGAATCCGGGTAGGCAACCCCAGAGGGGCCGGAATCCCCCGGCCCGCGATGGAGGGAGGCCGGCATGTCCAGACCCAAGCCGTCCGGAAGGTCGTACGGGAGGCTCACGAGGCACGAGAGGAACACGGTCGAGAGGATGCTCGACCGCAACCGCAGCGCCCGCGAGATCGCCGCGGAGCTCGGCAGGTCGCCATCGACCGTGACCAGGGAGGTGGCGGCGCACCGCTACGTCACCGCGCCGCGCTCGCGCTACGGCGAGCCCGCGCCCGCGGACCTGTCGGGGGCCTGCCCCAGGCTCTCCGCGTGGCCGAGGTGCTGCAACGGCTGCTCGCACAGGAGGGGCTACGGCTGCTCGAGGAGGCCCAGGGTGTTCTACAGCGCAAGGAGGGCGCAGGAGGCGGCCGACGCCGAGCTCTCGGCGAGCAGGTCCGGGATCGACGAGACCGAGGAGGGCGCCGCCGCCAAGCTCGCGGCCATCAGGGACGGGCTCGCGCGCGGGCTCTCCCCGCAGCAGATAGCGGCGACGACCCCCGGGCTCAGCGCCTCCACCGTCTACAGGTGGGTGGACGCCGGCTACGACGGCATGACGAACATGGAGCTCAGGCGCAAGGTCGGCTACAGGCCGAGGTCGCGCCGGGCCCCGGGGAGGGCGACGTCCCACTCGCCGCGCAGGTCGCACGCGTCGTTCCTCGCGCTCGGCGAGGACGCCTGCGCCGCGGCCTGGGAGATGGACACCGTCGAGGGCCCCAGGGGCGACTCCGCCAGGCTCCTCACGCTCCTGCACCGCCCGAGCCGCTTCCAGCTGGCCCTGCCGCTGCCGGACGGCACGTGCGCCTCGGTCCTGGCGGCGCTCTCCTCCCTGCGCGGGGTCCTCGGCGAGGACGGCGCGAGGCGCGCCTTCGGCGCCGTGCTCACCGACAACGGGAGCGAGTTCGCCGACGAGGGCGCCATCGCGGCGCTGTTCGGCGAGCGGGACGGCGAGACCAGGCTCTTCTACTGCGACCCCCGGCAGAGCCAGCAGAAGGGCGCGTGCGAGAAGAACCACGTGGAGATCAGGAAGCTGCTGCCCAAGGGCGCAGGGGCCAGGTTCGACCGGCTGACGGCGGCGGACTGCGCGCTGCTCATGTCGCAGGTGAACTCCGAGCCGAGGGGGGCGCTCGGGTTCCTGACGCCGGCGCGCGTGCTGCGGATGGCCCTCGGGGAGGACGCCTCCGCCCTCATGGACGCGTTCGGGATAGAGGAGCTGGCGCCCGGCGAGCTCGACCTCACGCCCGGCTGCATCGACAGGGCCAGGGCCGCGAGGGGCGAGGGGCCGCTGGCGGGATAGGCGGCGGGCCGGGACATGGGCCGGAGGGCCCGTTGCGCTGAGTCCGGAACGGCTGCGCGGCGGGCTGGCGGAGCATGCGGCGGCGGCACGGGGACGCCGGCCTCCACAGCCTCTCCACCTGCGGAAACGAGGCGACGACCAGGTGCCGGGGGCTATTCCCGCGTTGCGCTAGCTGCGGAAACGCGGAGCCCGTTCAGGCTGTTGCGTTGAGATTGAAAATCAACCCGAAAACTTAATACATTGGTACTACGGTATGGCTCTTTGCGGTGCCGCCAATAGCTGACTATTAGTGAATCTGTAACTAATAACTCTTAATAGTTTGTAATTAGAGGAAATTCCGAACTATTAGCGCCAATAGTTCCACCGCTCTTCGCTGGAACTATTGGCAAAAAAGGCTAGCGGGCCGAGTCGCCGCGCGTGTAATCGCCACGATCGACAGTGCGATCGGACCGATAGTGAGGCGCGTCGCTACCGCCGTGCGCCTGGCCGGCAGCACGAACGCGGTCATCGTCGGCATCGGGAACGGCGCCGGCATAGCGGTTGCGAATCTCCCTTGCGTAACCGCGACGCGCAAGAAGCTCATCGCGAACCGCCGGATCTTCGAGCAGGTCCTCATCGCACTTCGGTGCGATGAATTTGGGGAATGAATTGTAGGCGACGCCCTTGCTCGCTTTCGCTTGTTCGACCCACGCCGAGTACGCCTTCTTAAGACGTTGAATGTAAATCTCACAGCGCTTCTCGTACGGCAATGCTCGCTCGGCTTCCAGCACGTTCTTTTCGAACGCCGCTTCAAGTTGTTTGACCGCGAAACGTCCGTCGAGTCGAGTCAGATTGAAAGTGCACTTCGGATTGCCGGCTTCTTTGATATCTAGATCTGTCGCATAGACTCGATTGTTCTTGATGAAAATGTCTACGCCCCACGATGCAAGTAGTTTTTTGAACTGCTCCATGTTCTTTACGCGACCTTCGTCAATTGCGATATGGATCAGCTCGCGCAGATTGTTTTTGTAACTGTATTCGTCGCGGTCGATGATTTCCTTTTCGATCTCGCGAGGTTGGCGCTCACGAATCTTCGAATTCTTCTTTCCCTTCTCAAGTTGGACGAGGTTCCATTTGTCATCAAGTTCACGAACCCATGAAGCGCGCTTGTATTTGCCTCGACGGCCACCGGTGTCGCAGCGTTTACCCGTCAGCAAATCGGTTCGATTTATCGCCATGTGGACGGCATAACGTTTGCCAGCTTTATCGCTTTCTTCATGCAACGCAAAGATAACTTGCTGATTTTGATAATGCTGGGCGACCCATTCTTTCGCGTACGACATGCATTTTTCCGGAGTCATCTTACCGCCGTTGCACGAACATTCTTCGGGCAGGAACGCGAGAATCTGGTGAAGGATAGTCACGTTCTTGGCACCGGCTCTCGAAGGTTTGTCGTGATGAAAAACCTTTCTGGTCATCGCCATTTTAGAAAACCAATACTTGTCGCATTCGATGTTCCAACCGTCACGGGCCAAGGCATGTTTTCCGTTGATGTACTTACGGACATTCTTTGCGTACCGATCGCTCGAAACGCTCTTCTGCTTGATAACCGTCATTTCGTTTCGCCACCTTCGATGAAATAACGACGCTCAAGAGTTTTCAGGAATCGAAAAGCGAGATCCGCGCTTTTCGTAACGTGGTCAACGGTTCTGAAAACCGCTATCTCGTTATAAGAGGGAAGTCCGTTAGCATTTATGAAATGCATGAGCTGATTGAGGTTTGTGCCCTGCTTCAAAAGTTCGTGATAAATTTTCTCGGCACCTCCGCGATCGAAATCTATCTTTTCGACTTTCCCACTGATAAGAACGCGGCGGGCGTATGAACTGACGGTTACACCGAGCGAGTTCGCGTTGCTTTCGATTTTCTTTTTCTCTGCTGGAGAAACCTTGATGTGAATCTCTTCAGATCGAGATTTCTGGTCGACGTTTTCTGCAGAACCGAAATCAATATCAAACTCGTTGATGTTGCATAAAACAAACCGTATAAGTTCGGCTTCGCTTAACTTATGGCGTTTTGCAATTGAAGCGATGGCTTTCTTCTCTTCATCGGAAAGAGATGCTTTGACGGTGTGCGGGCGAAGCCTGCTCATGATTCCTCCGGAAACGAATCAGCGATCGGAGAGGCCTCCGATCAAAACCTGCTATGCGATTCGCTTTCCTTGAGGAACGGCTGGCGTCGTTCCAAAAATGAAGAATCGACTCCACGATTCTTTCGCGCGAAGTTTCAACTTCGAATAAACCTTATCGCCGTGAGAGGCGATAAGCAAGATTTGTGGTGTGGTGTTTTTGGGACGAATAGGCCCACAAAAGTGCCACCCACAGTCATCTTGCAATCTCCGGAACGGGGATTGGGCGAAACGCAGTGTAGACGTGGAATGAGAGGCCTCATTCCAAGCGAGAGGCCTCGCGGCGTTGTAACTGCGTGAAGACCGTGAGCGAAAGTGAATTTTTAACGCGAAGGATGCTGAGTGTTAGAGATTCGCTGTAGCGAGAGCGGAGCGGGTTTGCGGCGCCCGCGACGCAAACCTTCGACTTTATCGAATCGTTTTTCGATACGCTTGCGAAAAAGTTGAGGCAGCTTTCGACATTTCAATGACGCGGAGAGTCTTTAGTGAGACTCGTAGCGTTGTTGGATTGTCGAAAGGTACCGCGAATCGCATTACGGTTCGAATGGCGATTCGATTTTCATGCGGCGGTCAAGCCGCCTATGATCGCGACCTTCGGTCGCTATCGATTTTCAAAGCTCGCGTTTTGTTTTGACGCGAGTTGAGATGCGAAACGAAAAACCGAAACGCCCGCGCGAGCCGTTTCGACTTTTGCGCGGGCGTTTCGAATCAAATGAAAATCAATACGATGAGTTTTTGAGTTTCACGCTTCATAACAGATTTAAAAACTACGGCGTCGATTCCAACTGCCATCAATCAACCGATGCAGTCGCAGTCAACTTACCGACCCAGGTCCAAGGGCGGAGCCCTGGCAAGAGCCAACGGCTGCGAACTTGTGGCTACATTTACGATGGAGGTACAAGTTCGCGTCTCTTGCGAGATTTTTCATCTCACAGCACATTTCACGGCAAACCATCGCCGCGCTTAGATCGCCTCGGTGTCCGGTGGCTGTCCGGTAGCGAACCTTTTACCGAGACGCACCGGAGACATTGCGTAACTGTGTCATGCCGCAACAATGTAAAAGTGTGACTGCCGAACTGTGTAATAACGCAATAACGTAACAACGTTATTGCGTCACTTTTTAACGCCGCCAAGGGCGCCGGGTTTTTAGGGCAGAGCCCTAGTGCGCCGCCGGGCTTTGTACGGCGGCGCACGACACTTGCGGAAAATTTTCAGGCGCGATTAGTTCAATGTTCAATTGTTCTGCTATTCCACAGAACTATGTAATAACGACATTACGTAAATACGGCATTGCTGAAAAAGTGAATACCGTTGACACTCCCCGTAGTTGAAACCAGGGGTTTTACGACGGTTTTGATAATCTATGTGGCCAATATAATGCCGTTGAACCCGCATATCGATACCGTTCAGCCATTCGCCTCGCCCCCGTCGCACGCATCTTCATTCGGTCTGTCATTATTAATCTAACGATGTTTTGAGAAATGTAGGTGCTTCTAAATGTACTGTCGACTTCTTCTCAAACTAATCCTAAGAGACAGGGCCGTATGGATTTGTACGCTCGTTCTCGCTGCAGCCTTTTCCGTCCCCATTGCGTTCAATTCACCCATCTACGGACCCTTCTTTATGAAGCAGGGCATGCAGGGCTTTGTCGACGCATTCAATACGCGCGCGCCCCAGGCCAGCGGCACAGACCTATCTCCAGAGCAGCAAAATGACGCGGAGCTTGCAAGATACGCGAACGCCGCCCTTGCCGCTCAAACCGACGCCGCCTTTCTCGATTCTGCCGAGAGCTACTACGCGCTCATGGGCGAAGGCTTCCAATCCGGGTCCATCGTGGGAGACCGAGAGACCAATGACGCGGCGCTCGCATATTGCCGTGCCCTGAGCAGCTCCGGCATCACGGATATCCCGGCCTCCGCAAGCGACCTGCCATTCCTTTCCTTCCTGCCTTACGCCGTTGCCACGGCGCCGTCTTTCCTTCCCTTCATCCCCTTCCTTCTCTCGTCGATACTCGTGCTCGGCGCCACAAGGCCTGCGACCCTGGCGGCAAAGGCGCCCGTGCCCAAATTCCGGCGCCTTATTCAGATCGTGTTTTCGATAATCGCCGCGGGGACCGCGATGCTCCTCGCCGGCCTCGCACCCGGGGGCATTTACGCCTTGGCCCTAAACGGCTTCGGGCAAATTGGGTACCCGATCGCCTTCTTCCATGACGGCGCGCTTACCACCACGACCGCGGGAAACGTCTTCACGACCCTGCTTCTCGCGCTGCTTGCGGGCGGAACCTTGATATCCGTTTGCTCCGTCGTCCTATCGACCGCAACGAGGCGCGTCTTCGCGGGCCCCCTTGCCTCCGCGCTGCTTGTCGCGGCCCCGGCATTCCCGTTATTGTCCGATTCGGCGCTGGAGCATAATGCCGTGCTCGGGCTCCTGCCGCTGGCCGTGTTCTCGCCTATCGAGGCAACGGGCTACGTGGGATGCTTCCCGACGGAATTCATTGGCTCCGGTTCAGGCAGCGCATCGATGCTTGCCGTGGCACTGATATACGTCGCGGTCCTTTTTGCGGTCGGCGCCGTTGCGGCACGTTCCCCCAAACAGCCTGGACCCGCGAAAAAGCACCATGGGCTCGAGCTTCTGGACGCGAGCGTGGGATACGGAAGCACGACGATACTTTCAATCGGGTCGCTTTTCCTGAGCCCGGGAACGGCGGCGGGCCTCGTTGCTCCCAACGGCTCGGGGAAAACCACCCTTCTTGAAGCGCTGTCGGGCCAATTTCCCACCCGCATCCGCTCGGGAAGCCTGGCGGCAGACGGAATCTGCCAACGTCGATCAGCCGAATTCGCAGAACTCGTCTATCTGAGCTCTTCGGGCGGCGCGGATCTCTACCCCACGCTATCGGCCCTCGAGCACCTCTCTTTCGTTAGGGAGGCGTGGAAATCGGCCGCCGATATCGACTCGCTCTGCAACTCCCTCGGAATCTCCCCATATCTCGACAAGCCGGCCCGTAAACTCTCGACAGGAATGAAGCAGCAGGTAAAGCTTGCCATGGCGATAGCGACCGATTGCCCGTACCTCATCCTCGATGAACCGCTGAACGGCCTCGATCCGGGAAAACGAAAAACCTCCTGCGACGCGATGCGCAGCGAAGTGACACGGGGCCGCAGCGTGCTCATCTCAAGCCATCTGCTCGACGACCTGGCAGACCTCACCGACTCGTTCTACTTCATCGAGGCCGGCACGCTCGTGGAAAAGATCGAGTCGTCCTCGCAAACACTCAAGCAGGAATACCTCGATACATACGAAGGAGGTGAATGACATGAAACTATTTGAACAGCTGAAGCCCAATGCGTCGCGCATGGCTGTCTACGCCATCCTTGTGGCAACGGCTTTATGCGGAATCGCGGCACCCGTCTATGCGCTCAACGGAAAGAAAGGCGATGTCGAGCCTGCGTACATGAGCTCGACGGTTAAGGACCGGTACAAAGCCTTCTCTGGAGACGCGTTTTACGTAGCAGAGTACGACACGACCTACCGTGAGCTTCGCTACAACAAGAGATACGAATATCTAGGCGCAAATGCAATCAGCTATACATCGGGTTGGTACGGCTCCCACTATGGACACATAACCCAGTTCAAGTGTAACTACCGTGTGTACAACTAAAGCAACCGGCTGGGACGAGGGGCGACGCAAAAGCGTCGCCCCCGTTTTTAACCATGCCAGCTGAACCTGGTTCAGGCTTCAATGCAAGAAGAAGCAGGCAGAGGTCCAGATTTCGGACAAGAAGAGGGCGCTCGCGCGCGAGGTGCGCAAGGCACGCAACCACGCGCTCATGGTCGCCGGCGGGCTCATCGTGAACCACGCGCCGTGCGGCAACTGGAAACGCATCGACTGGGACAGGCTTGCGGCGTGAATCGACCGCCACGGATACAAGATCACCGGCTCCACGCAGCACGGAATCTGGACCCGTAACCTTTCGTAGCCCAGATCAAAATACCGGTTGTTTCCAGAAATCCTCTAGGAGGCGTCTAGATAGAGGATTTCTGGAAATGCAAATAACAATAATTTAGATTCCGAGCGTATCGACCGGAGCAACAACGATGCCTTCGCTAGTTACGTGAGCCGGCATACCAAACCCGATGACGATGAGTTTCGCCGCAGGCGGCCTCTCCCCGCGATCGACCAGCTTTCGCTCAAGTCGAAGCAGATTTTCCACTGCCTCTGGGACTTGGGGGCTCCCGAGCTTAACCTCAACGGCAACCCACGAGCCGTCACGACGATGGACAATCGCGTCGACCTCTAGGTCGTCAGCGTCGTGGTAGTGAGATACGGTCGCATCGCTGGCCGCCGCGTAAACCTTGAGATCGTGCAGCACAAGGGATTCGAAGAGCAAGCCAAGGGTCTTCGGATCGGATGACAACGACTCCGGATCCGCACCGATGAGGGCGACGGCGAGCGATGAGTCCGCAAGGTGCCGCTTCGCGCCCTGCCGCAACTTCACCGGCGACCTGAGAGCCGGATGCCACGCGGGGACATCGTCGACGATATTGATACGGCGCAGCGCGTCCATGTAGCCGGTAATCGTATTCTTTGAGACGTCAACACCCAAATCCCTTTCGATGGACCTCATGCCGGCAAGAGTTGATTCATTGCGTGCAAGCGACGAGAGCAAGGCCCTTACCTTAACCGGGTCACGTTTCACTCCATCCGCCCTCGAAACGTCAGACTCGCAAACACCGTCAATATAGGCGGCGGCTATCCGCATTGCGTCGGCAGTTGTCTTACCGACCGCTTGGGGCCAACCGCCGCGGCAGAGCAAATCCGCGATACCGGCGATACCGGCGATGGATCCGAGTGACGCCGCAACGGAATCGCCATCGAGCAGCGCACCAAGCGAGACCGCTCCCGACGAAATACCGAGCTCGAAAAGCGTCATGGTATCCATCCGCAAACGGGCGATTCGACCCACACCGCTGTGCATCGGCTGGTTCTCGGCTCGCGGCGTCGCAGATCCGGTGAGAATGAACTGTCCTGGCTCCCCTCCCCTGACATCGCATTCGAATCGCACGGCATCCCATAGCTTCGGTTCTTCCTGCCATTCGTCGACAAGCCTCGGGGTCGGTCCGACAATTGCTTGGGCCGGATCGAGACGAGCGAGTTGGAGGGCCGCAAAACCGCCAGATGGGTCGGAGAGAGATAACGATGACTCGGCAAATCTCTGAGCTGTCGTTGTCTTTCCACACCATTTCGGCCCCTGAATGAGCACTGCACCAAAAATGCCAAGGTCGCGCTCGACCAAGCAGTCAACACAACGTCCTATATACCTATCCATCGGCTTTCCCTCCAATCATTCATTTGAAATTATAGCGTCTATCTGCGTCGTTGGGACAAATAACGATTACTTATTGGGACGATTGACGGTAATTTATTGGGACGATTGACGATGGTTCGTTGGGACGATTTCCATTTTCTTAAGGCACTAATCAACGAGACCCACTGTGAACTATGAGACGGATAAATTTAGCTGACGCCTCTCATGAGTTCAGCAATGCTGATTTGAAATCCGTCGGCAATCTTCTTGAGATTTGAGAGGCTAACATTACGCCGCCCGACTTCAATGCTCGCGTAGTAGGAACGATCCATTTCAATCAAATTGGCAAACTGCTCCTGGCTGCACCCGAGTCCAGCGCGGAGCTCTTTACATCTCAAGCCGAATGATTTCTGAAGCGTCTTCGTATCCATGACAAAAAGAGTCATGGATTGTTGTATTTATGCCAACGGACTATATACAACAATCCCAGTTGAGGCGCATAATTATCTCTATTGGAAAGCACTCTGATGCCCAGTCGGATAGGGCACGGAAAAGGAATGGAACAGCACAATGACTCAGGGAAAGCATTTCGCTGCCGGTGGCGATCACTTCGCCGCACTGCCAAACAAAAAGATTCACACTCCGAAGGGGATCGCGCGTCTGACCGTCACCGCGGCGACCATGGCCGCCATGACCGGATCGAGCCTCATCTCACCGTTCACGGCATTCGCCCAGACCGGTGACGGGGGCACGCAGCACCCCGCCGTGATGTCGCCGATCGCCACCCACGCCGGCGCGGCATCCGGTACCGGCGCGAAATCCGCCGCACAGACCATCGCGGACCTGCAGAAGGCAGTCGACGAGGCGAAGGCGAAGGAGGACGCCGCCAAGGCATCCTACGATGAGGCCGCCGGTCCCTACAACGAGGCGGCTTCCGCCCGCGACCAGGCCAAGGCATCCTACGATTCGGCAGTCAGCGCCGGCACGGCAGCCGACCGAGCGGCAATGGACGAGTACGCCCGTCAGGTCGCAGAGGGCAAGGACGCCGCCGATGCCGCCGGCAAGGACCTCGAGCAGGCGAAGGCGGGTCTCGCAGACGCCAAGGCGGATGCATCCGAGAAGGACGAAGCGTACCAGTCCGCCCTCAAGGCGGCCCAAGATGCCAAGGACGCCCTCGATAAAGCCAAGACCGATGCCGTAGGCGCCACCCCGGAGGCTATCAGTGCCGCCGAGCAGGCGGTACGCGACGCCCAGGATGCCGTGAGCAGGGCACAGGCCGAACTGGACAACGCCAACGCTACGCTTGCCGATGCCCAGTCCAAGCTGATTGCGGCCCAGTCTGCAAAGGATGCCGCCGATGCCGTCCTCACCGCAGCCCAGCAGAACAAGGACGAGGCGGATGCGAAGACCGCAGCCGCCAGCGCCGCCTACGAGAAGGCGAAAGCCGACCTCGCCGCAGCGGAGGCGGGCGCCAGCGGTCCTGAGTACGATGCCGCGAAGCAGAAGGTCGCGGACGCGGAGGCAGCCCTCGCTGCCGCACGAGCGGTGCAGTCTCAGTGCGAGTCCGAGCTCGAGCAGGCGCAGTCCGCTGCAGCAACGGCGCAGTCCGAGCTGAATGATGCCCAGGCGTCCCTCTCCGTAAAGCAGCAGGCCGCGGCCGATGCCAAATCCGGCGTGGGCGACGCCCAGTCCGCACTCGATGCCGCGAACGCTGACCTCGATGCGGCCAAGCAGGCGAATGCCGACGCCATCGCCAAGCTGGATGCCGCGAAGCAGGCTGTCAGGGACGCCGAGTCCGCCAAGGCAGCCGCCGACGTAGAGCTCGCGAACGCCAAGACTGCAAAGGATACCGCAGACGCCGCCGTGACCGCCGCGCAGCAGAAAGTCGACGAGGCACAGGCAAAACTCGATTCCGCCGACGCGCAGCTCAAGCAGGGAGCCATCGGCTTCTTCCGTGCCATGGGTGCCGATGACGCAGTCAACATCATCCTGAACGCCAAATATGCCGGAAAGACCGAAGTCGGCAACTCCAAGGACGCCACGTCCCTTGATAACATGCTCAATGCGATCAGGTGGATGAAGTCCGTCAACGACTACCGCAAGTCGGTCGGCCTGTCCGAGCTCCAGGTCACCTACAAGCTCATCGCCGGTGCCATTGCGGATGCCAACTACAGTGACACTGTGCTCGATCATGCCCGTCAATATAATTTTGCCGAAAACCTGGCATGGAATTACGGAATCGATCCGAGTGGGCAGTGGATCGAGCAGGAGAAGGGCTTTTTCGACAAGGCAACGGAGGCCCTTTATGGAGTCACCGGTCTTGTCGGCAAGGATGCCTATGATTTCTATGCAAAGAACGGCGTCGCAATCAACCATTGGATTGCAAACAACTGCCGCTGGGAGAACGGCAGCAGCGGCACCGTCGGCCATTACATGAACATCATCAATCCCGAACTCGTCGTTATGGGAATGGCAACCTGCACCAAGGGCACCATGTCCGGGCTTCAGACGCAGTGCTATACCGCAGAGATCTCCGGCTGGTCCGGCTCCGGTTGGAACACGAACCCCATCTCCGTCGACGAGTACGAGCAAAAGCTGACCTCCTATATCAACGGTCTCAAGACCGCCAAGAGCGCACTCGACGCAGCCAAGGCCGATCTCGCATCCAAGAAGCAGGCAGCCGCCGGCGCCGCCGCAACCGTTCAGCAGAAGCAGGTCGCAGCGGATTCCGCACAGGCAGGTGTCGATGCCGCGAAGCAGGGCGTCGCGGATGCCCAGCGTGCCGTCGATGCCGCCAATGCTGATGTCGCCGCCAAGCAACAGGGCGTCACGGATGCCCAGACCGAGCTTGATGCGGCGAAATCGGACCTCGATGCCGCCAACGCGGCAGTCGATACGGCAAAGTCGACCGTCCAGCAGAAGCAGGTCGCCTTTGATGCTGCCAACGCAGCCGTAACGACCGCACAGTCTAAGTTGGATTCCGCCAAGGCGGACACCGCTGCTAAGCAGCAGGGCGTGGACGATGCGAACGCCGACCTCGCGAAGTTCTTCCAGGACATCGCCGACGCCAAGAAGGCGGTCGATACAGCAAAGAGCGTTCACGACGCGGCGGCAGCCGACCAAGCCGAGAAGGCGGCAATCCTCGCAGCCGCCAAGCAAAAGGCGGACGGCACCGCACGCGCCCTCGCGGATGCCCAGCGTGCCGTCGATGCCGCAAAGGCCGACACCGGCGTTGCCGCCGACAGGCTCACCGGCTCCCAGACCGATCTTGTGGGCGCACAGTCGAACCTCGACATCCTCACCGGTCTTGCCGCGAAGCTCGCAGAGACACAGCAGCGCGAGCAGGATGCAGTAAAGGCTGTCAATGACACCAAGGCCGCGCTCGATGCCGCGAAGGCGGATGCCATCGCCGCCGAGTCCCTGGTCTCCGCCGCCGAGCAGGCAAAGGCGCAGGCAGACGCCAAGCTGTCGAAGCTGAACTCCATCGATGCCGGCGCGGCGATCGCTTCCGGCCATGATGTGAACGCGGATGACGCCCTCAACGCGCTTTTCGCCGCAGCAGTCGAGGCACGTGCCAAGGTCGCTCCTGCCAAGGCCATCCTGGACGAGAAGCAGGCCGCGGTGGACGGGCTCCAGTCCGGCTATGATGCGGCACTCGCCGCCTACGAGCAGGCGAAGTCCGACCGCATCGCAGCGGAGCAGAAGCTTTCCGATGAGATCGCACGACAGGAGGCAAAGGAGGCGGCAAAGCAGCAGGCGGCATACACCCCGAAGCACCTCGCCGGCACGGATACCGCCCAGCCCGGCAACCTCGCCCAGACCGGTGACCGCGCGGGACTCATCGGCGAGACGTTCGTCATCGGCGGTACCGTCCTCGTGGCAGCCGGCGTCTTCCTCGATCAAAAGAAGCGCCGCGAGCAGATGTAAAAGCGAGCCGGGCGTTGGATATCGGCTGGTGTCCAACGCCCGGTTTCATGGGCAGGGAGATCGGCGTGAGAACAAAGGCTATTATCGTAGCGCTTCTGGTGTGCCTTTCGGCACCTCAACTTGGATGTGCCAGCGTTGCAAAGCAAGGAAGCGGCTCTACGGAAAGGGCCGCTACGGCGGTAAAGAATAAAGACAAAAAGAAGCCGAGCGAAGAAAAGGCGGCGCAAGCCTCTGGAACCAAGACCGAGGAGAAGAAAGAATCCGACGGCAAGGACCAGAAGTCCGATGACTCCAAGAAGGAGGATAACAAGTCTTCCGACTCGTCGAAGTCTGACAGCAAGGGAAACTCCTCCGACTCGAAGCAGAATTCCGGCAATTCACAGGGTTCCGGCAGCAATAATTCCTCTTCCAACAGCGGTAGCCAGAAGAAATGGGTTGCCGAGCAGGGTCACTGGGAGACCGATTACAGCCAGGTCTGGGTGCCAAATGTGGTATACACGCGTCATCCCCGCTATTGGGTAAACCACGGTGGTACTATGGTAGGACCCTTCGATTCCGAAGATGCCGCCTATTCGTGGGTTCATAATGATATGGACAACGGCGGCATCGGAGGATCTGTCGTAAACGATTCGTATACCACATCTGAGGACCAGGGACATTATGAACAGCAGGCTACGGGACAGCATTGGGTTGTCGACGTCGCCGGCCACTGGGAGTAATGTGCATCGTTCCTCTCCTCTTACATTCGGTAAATAAATATTTATTTGCGGGCGGCCGGTTTCGGCCGCCCTTTTTAGACGCCCAGTCTGGGAGCAAACGATAGGAAAGCAATCAAACGAGAGGCTGTTCCAAAAAAATCCGGCGGTGCCGGATGCTTCGGGCAAAACCTTCCGCAAATTCAACCGATCTACAACTGTGACCATATGACTGTGCGCACATATTAGCATGGTCATATGGTCACCTATTTACAGCTGCGATTATGCTGCAATAACTCAATCGTTAGTGATTATTAAACAGCCAATCGAAGCCAGGCTTGCCCAGTGTTTGGCGCATCTGCCCCACCTTGATCTCCGTCTCCACGCCATCCTTGCCGAAGACGGCGCTCATGTTCCCAGCGGTCGGAATGACCGTTTTCACTTCGCCCGTAGTGAAGTCGAAACGTTGGCTGCTGACCTGGTTCTCAAGATGGATCTGGCCATCGAATCCAAAGACACTCTGGAGCATGGCTGCCTCCTTGCAAGAAACTGTCGCCCCCAGGATAACAGACGGGCGGGTCCGGCGCAGCATATAACGCTCGGTAATACATGACCATGTTAACGTAGTCATATGTTCACGTATTACAAGCTGGGACCTCATGGATTAGAGCTCGAGCCGCGCCCGTGCTCCTTGGCGTCTCGCGTCCGACCGTCATCAAATGGCTCAAGCCGGGCTGGCGCGATGAGTGGGATGAGGTCGTGAGGCGGATGGACGCCGGCAACGTCACACCCATCCGCCTCACGGACGACGGGATCCCGTGGACGCCGGAGGCCGTGGCCGTCGGGGCGTCCGGCGGGAAAATCATCGGGGTCGATGCGTGGGGCATGGCGAAGGTTCTTACCGGAGCCTATGGTCCCGGCTCTCCCGGTCGTATTCCTACGATATCGCCCCTAAATCACCAATGTGTCAGACAAAGAATGAGGCAATGGCTATGACCACGCCTACGGCAGATGCAACGACTGCGCCTTTTTTCCTCTCCTTTAGTCCGGCGAATAGGGTTGCCGTAAAGTAAAGGGCGGAAATGCAGGCTATGGCAAGCGAAACGAGTTCCTTGGGCGGTTTCAGCAAAAGGTCGCTAGCAAAGAGTAATGCAAGCAGGGCAAAGCCGATTGTGTTCAAGTATCTCGATTGATTTTGCGACAGCATGGCAACCGCCTTTTAGAACATGTAGGTGAAAAGTCGGTACGATGTCATTGCGGTTGCAAACAAGCCGCCGCCAGGACCGGTTGTCACGAGACCGGCGATAACGCATTTTCTCGGTTTCCAGCTCATGACAGACCCCTCTCTCATGGTACAACGCATACATTATGAGATATGCACATTATCTCGCTAATTAATTTCAATATCCATCATCCAACTAAAGAATACTGACTCATCGGTTCAGCGACGATGCGTTTTTACCCTTGCGTTCCCACTCGCCGCGTCGGCGGTCGGAAGGGTCTCCGTCTTGCAATCAGCGACCTTGTAACCGTATCTGATGACTGTAGGTTAAACCAACCCATAGCCATGAGCACGTTAACGTAGTACTATACTAATTACTGAACATGCTCATATATTTCTAACTGCGACTTAGAATTACTTAATATAGTCACATGTTAATGTGCTAATATATGACTATGCTATTTCAGAAAGGGGAGGACATGGCGACGAACATCCTGCTAGTCAATCAGAAGGGCGGCGTCGGTAAGACGACGTTCGCCGACGAGATCGCCTGGGGTCTCGAGCGCCGCGGCCACAAAGTCGGATTCGGCAATCTCGACCCTCAGGGCGGCGCGAACCACGAGAAGAACCTGCTCGACGACGAGGACGCCGTAAACGTCATCGACACGCCGGGTTTCCTGAGTGACGAGACGGCCACGTACGCGAAAAACGCCGACATCGCGATCATCCCGGTCCAGCCAGGCACCCTCGGCCTAAAGCCGATGAAACGCACGATCAAGGTCATCACCGAGGCCAATCCCGATTTGTCCTTCGCAATCATCGTCAACAACTTCGCGGCAAACCAGACGGTCGACCGCCAGTTCCTCGAACTACTCGAAGCCGATGACTTGCCCGTGCTGGGCACCGTTCCGACCGCAGCGGCCTTCAAGCAGGGCGCGGCCCTGGGCAAGCCCGTGTACGAAATCGCGAAGAGCGGCAAGGCAGCCCTGGCAATCGAAAACATCCTGGACGAGATCGAGGAGGTCCTGTAATGGCCGGAAAGTTCAAGAAATCGACCTCCTACTTCGACGTCGCCGCGGAGAAGGCCGAGGAGAGGCAGCAGAAAATCGTTGAGAGCGCATCTGAGCCGCAGAAACCGGCTCCGCAGGTACGGAAAGCCGGGCGTCCCAAAAAAGGCGCCGAAGGGGCATCTGAGAGGCTTGTACAGCTGTCTGTGTACGTTCCGGAGAGCTACCGCAAGCGGTTGAAGCAGGCCGCGCTCGAGGAGGACAAGTCCGTATCGGACATCGCTCGCGAGTTGTTTGACGAGTACCTTGCCGAAAAGGGGTTTTAACGAAGAGGGCGGCGTGACGTTCTTGACGTTGTGGCAGAATGAAAGCCCAAGAGGATCAGGACAGGGGTATCGAAAGGTGCCCCTGTCTCTTTTTAAGCCACTGAGAGCCGATTTAAGACCCCGTTTTATCTATCAATGAGAAAACGGTCGAATCCCACCGATAGAACGTCTTATCTTCAATTCTGTGACCTTCTAGCGGTATTCTGTGCAAGGTTGACTGAATACCGGTATCCCGATCGACCGGGAATCGGATTCGGCACTCATTGCCGAATTGGACGGGTTGCGACTGAGTGCGATAGGTCGCCCGGGGAGCCGAAGGCGACGCCGGCGCCGGGGATTGGCGAGAACGTGGGCGGGGAGTTGGGGCGGAGCCCCCACACTTTCGGC